>NZ_JADBQO010000075.1:0-8760 GCF_014895875.1 Enterobacter cloacae complex sp. P12RS | reverse complement strand
ATTTTAAAATATTGTGAATGCCTGAATGACAATCGCTAACACCAATGTATTATTAGTGTTATCACAGGGATTAAATAGTTTTTTAACTAACGTAATAACTTTAGAAACTAAAAAAATCATTATATTAATATCATGACATCGGCAAAAAACGACGAAATAAAAAATCAATCCGATAACGAATTCTCAATTTTTAAAAGTTTGGAGTTTCTATTATGAGCACTAACGAACGCATTCTTAGCCCCTTCACATTACCGAATGGCACTGAACTGAAAAACCGTTTGTTAATGGCCCCTATGACCACCTGTACCGGCTATTATGACGGCACCGTCACCAGCGAGCTGGTGGAGTACTATCGGGCCCGTTCTGGCAGCATTGGCACCATCATCGTGGAGTGCTGCTTCGTCGACGATCTCGGCCTTGCCTTCCCGGGGGCAATTGGTATTGATAACGACGAGAAAATCGCCGGGCTGGCGAAAATCGCCGAGGCCATTAAATCCAAAGGATCTAAGGCCCTGCTGCAGATCTACCACGGTGGCCGCATGGTTGATCCGAAACTGATCGGTGGCCGTACCCCGGTTGGCCCAAGCGCCGTGGCCGCGCCGCGTGACGGTGCCGCAACGCCGGTTGCCCTGACCGCCGAAGAAGTGGAAGGCATGATCGGCAAGTTTGGTGAAGCCGTGCGCCGCGCCATCCAGGCCGGTTTTGACGGCGTGGAAATCCACGGGGCGAACACCTACCTGATTCAGCAGTTCTACTCTCCAAACTCTAACCAGCGCGACGACGAGTGGGGCGGCAGCCGCGACAATCGCGCGAAGTTCCCGCTGGCGGTGCTGGACATCACCCACAAAATGGTGCGCCAGTACGCGGACGACGCGTTTATTATTGGCTACCGTTTCTCCCCTGAAGAGCTGGAAGTGCCGGGCATCCGCTTTGAAGACACCATGTACCTGCTGGAAAAACTGGCGGCGCGCGGCGTGGACTACCTGCACTTCTCCGTCGGCGCGACCCTGCGTCCGTCCATTGTCGACACCCAGGACCCGACGCCGCTGATCGAAAAATACTGCGCGATGCGTTCTGAAACGCTGGCGCAGGTTCCGGTGATGGGCGTGGGCGGCGTGGTGAATGCTTCAGACGTGAATGAGGCGCTGGACCACGGTTACGACCTGATTGCCGTTGGCCGCGCCACTATTGCCTACCCGGACTGGACCGACCGCATCGCGGCGGGTGAAAGCCTTGAGCTGTTTATGGACAGCACCAAACGCGAAGAATTGAGCATTCCTGAACCCCTGTGGCGCTTCTCGCTGGTGGAAGCGATGATCCGCGACATGAGCATGGGCGAATCGAAATTCAAACCGGGCATGTTCACCGAGAAGGTGCAGGACGACGCGAACGAACTGGTGATTAACGTCAGTCTGGAAACCGACCGCATTGCGGACATCGAGCTGGCCTCCGGCCCGAGCGATAACGTGGAGTTCGTCACCAGCTTTGAAGAGATCCGTACCCGCATTCTGGACGCCAATACCCCGCACGTGGATGCCATCACCGGTGCCACCAGCCAGAGTGAAGCGGTGAAAAAAGCGGTCTCTAAAGCGATGCTGAAATCCAGCAAAGCGCTGGCAGCGGAAGAGGGCGTGGACCCGAACGAAACCCGCAGCGTGGACGTGGTGGTGGTCGGTAGCGGCGGCGCCGGTCTGGCGGCGGCGATTCAGGCTCACGACGAAGGCGTGAGCGTGCTGATTGTCGAGAAAATGCCAACCATCGGCGGGAACACCATTAAAGCCTCTGCCGGTATGAATGCCGCTGAAACCCGCTTCCAGCGTGTGAAGGGCATTCAGGACAGCAAAGAGCTGTTCTACCAGGAAAGCCTGAAAGGCGGCGGCAACAAGAACAACCCTGAACTGCTGCGCCGCTTTGTCGAGAACGCGCCGCAGGCGATTGAGTGGCTGGCAACGCGCGGCATCATGCTGAACGACATCACCACCACCGGTGGGATGAGCATCGACCGTACTCACCGTCCAAAAGACGGCTCTGCGGTGGGGGGCTACCTGATCAGCGGCCTGGTGCGTAACGTCAACAAACGCAACATCGAGGTGATGCTGGATACCTCCGTCAGCGACATCATCTTCGAGAACGGTGAAGTGACCGGGGTTCGCCTGACCACTGAAGAGAACGAAACCGTCACCGTGGCTGCGAAAAGCGTGATCGTGGCGACGGGCGGCTTCAGCGCCAACAGCCAGATGGTCGTCAAATACCGTCCGGATCTGGAAGGGTTCGTCACCACCAACCACAAAGGGGCAACCGGCGGCGGTATCGCGCTGCTGGAGCGCATCGGGGCGGGCACCGTGGATATGGGCGAAATCCAAATTCACCCAACCGTTGAGCAGAACACCTCGTACCTGATTTCCGAATCCATCCGTGGGGGCGGGGCGATTCTGGTCAACCAGAAAGGGGAGCGCTTCTACAACGAAATGTCGACCCGCGATAAAGTCTCGGCGTCAATCATCGCGCTGCCGGAGAAATACGCGTACATCGTCTTTGACGAGCACGTACGTGCCAAAAACAAAGCCGCGGATGAGTATATTGCGAAAGGCTTCGTGACCAGCGCCAGCTCGCCAAAAGCGCTGGCGGAAGCGCTCGGTATGGATCACCACGCTTTCCTCGCGACCCTGGAACGTTACAACGGTTTCGTTGAAAAACAGCACGATGACGATTTTGGTCGTACCACCGCGCTGCGTGCGCCTATCAACGAAGGGCCTTTCTACGCTATTCAGATTGCGCCAGGCGTGCACCACACCATGGGCGGCGTGACCATCAACACCGAAACCTGCGTGCTGGACAGCAACCACAACGTACTGCCGGGGGCGTTTGCGGCGGGTGAAGTGGTCGGGGGGATCCACGGCGGCAACCGTATCGGCGGTAACGCGGTGGCGGATATCATTATTTTTGGTACCCTTGCAGGACATCAGGCGGCGATGCGCTCAAAAAGAACGTAAGGCTCCTGTCTCCCCGGCGGCGCGGTGCCTGCCGGGGCTACATCTGAGGACACATGCAATGCCTGATAGCCATCGCGTTTACAGCTACTCCGCCGTTCTGATGGGCTCGCCCATTCTCCTGAAGCTCTTCTTCCATGACGAAGCCCTCGCGTCCCGCGTTTTCCGCCTGATCAAACAGTACGAAGATCTCCTCACCGTTAACCGGGCGCATTCCCAGGTGATGGACATCAACCATGCGGCGGGCCAGCATCCGGTTGCCGTCAGTCGTCCGGTGTTTGAACTGATCCGCTGTGCCAAAGCGGCAAGCATGCTAAAAGACAGCGCGTTTAACCTGGCGATCGGCCCGCTGGTGAAGCGCTGGAAGATTGGCTTTCAGGGAGACAGCGTTCCGCCTGCCGATGACATTGCGTCCCTGCTGGCGATAACCCGGCCCGAGGAGGTCATCCTTGATGAGGCGCAGACCAGCGTGTTTCTGACCAGGTCGGGGATGGAGATTGATCTGGGGGCCATCGCTAAAGGCTATATCGCCGACCGGGTGCGGGACTACCTGCGCAAAGAGGGCGCTGAGCTGGGGCTGATCAACCTCGGCGGAAACATCCAGACGTTAGGCTCGCCGGAAGGGGGCTGGAGCGTGGGGCTAAAAAAACCGTTCGCCGGTGATGCGCTTATCGGTGCGATGACGGTGGAGAACCTCTCCGTGGTGACCTCGGGAACGTACGAGCGCTACTTCGAGCAGAACGGCAAGCGCTATCACCATATTCTCGATCCGCGCACCGGGTATCCGCTCGACAACGAGCTGGAGAGCGTCACTATCATTTCAAAAGACTCCATTGACGGCGACATCTGGACCACGCTGATGTACGGCATGGGGGTAGAAAAGGGCTGTGCCGCCCTGCGCGCGCGCCCCGATATTGAAGCTATCTTTGTGACCAAAACAAAAGAAGTGGTGATCTCCTCGATGCACCACTTCCGTTTTACCCTTCTGGACGAGAGCTACCGCGTTATTGGCAGTACTGTTTGAGCAGCCCGATCTGTTCCGGCTGTAAGCGGTAGCGATACACCGGACGCCCGGTGGCGCCGTAGTGAATGCTGGTGAACAGAATGTTGATCTGCGCAAGCCAAATCAGGTACTTACGGCAGGAGACGCGGGAGATATTGACTGCGTTAGCCAGATCGTCGGTGGAAAATTCCGTCTCCGGGTGGCCATCAATCCACTGGCAAATCGTGCGCAGCGTTTGCGGCGTTAACCCCTTCGGCAATTTTTTAGTGTCCGCCAGCTCCGGCGCGCCGCCGTGGATCAGCCTGTCGACGTCCGCCTGCTCGTAATACTGGTGCGAGCCCATCAGGCTGTGCTTTGCCTTCCAGCCGTTCAGCGCCTCTTCAAAGCGCGGGAACTGGAACGGCTTTATCAGATAATCCACCACGCCGTAGTGGATGGAGGTCTGGATCGTGGCGGCATCGGCGGCCGAGGAGATCATTATCACATCAATCGGGCGGCCTGACGCGCGAATATCGGGCAGCAGATCCAGCCCGTTATCCTGCTGCATGTAGACGTCCAGCAGCACCAGATCGACAGGCTGGCTGGGGTTATTGATAAAGGCCCTGGCCTGATTGAGCGTGGAGGCGACGCCGCAGCAGCTGAAGCCTTCAACACGGTTGACGTACAGACGGTTGAGGTCGGCTACCATGGCGTCATCATCGACAATTAATACATTTATCACGCGATATTCCTCTCGCTATCCCAGGGGATGTGAACAAAAAATTGGGTAAATACGCCAGGCTCAGACTCGACGGTGATATCGCCGCCCAGGTTCTGGATCTGCTGGCGAGCAAGGAACAGCCCAACGCCGCGGTTTTCACCTTTTGTTGAGAACCCCTTAGTAAAAATAGCCTCCAGCTGAGTGGGATCAATGCCGGGGCCGTCGTCGCTGACTTCGCAACTGAGCCAGCCATTCTGATAATGCAGCAGCAGGCCAATCTCGCCTTCCTGCTGTCCTGCCATCGCGTCGAGCGCGTTTTCGATTAAGTTACCCAGCGCGGTGATCAGCACCGCAACCTGCTCTTCACTGCCGGTATCCGGTATCAGGCTTTCATCCGCCAGGGTCAGGGTGACGCCGGCCTCTTTCGCCCGGTTGATTTTACCCAGCAGGAACCCGGCAACGACCGGGGACTTTACCTTGCTCTGGATCGTGCCAATGTCCGTCTGGTAATTATGCGCCGTCTGGATGATGTACTCCTCCAGCTTGTCGTAGCGCTTCATGTGTAGCAGGCCCAGGATCACATGCAGTTTATTCATAAACTCGTGCGTGTGGCTGCGCAGGGCGTCGACGTAGTTGACCATGCCATCAATACGCTGCATCAGCTGGCTGATTTCCGTTTTATCGCGGAAGGTGCTGATAGCACCGATCACCCGATTCTGGCTTTTGACCGGCACCATGTTGCAGAGCAGCAGTCGTCCGTTGCAGCTGATCTCCTGATCCTGACGCGCAATCCCGGTTTTCGATACCTCACGCAGGCTTGCCAGCAGCGGCTCGCTGGTGTTTTCGGTCTGCTTGCCGGAGGGAAGAAGTAATATCTCTCTGGCAGCGTGGTTAATCATCGTCACGCGGCCGTGAATATCGACGGCCAGCACCCCTTCGCGAAGCGACTGCAGCATCGCCTGGCGCTGTTCGAACAGGGCGGAAATTTCGTAAGGTTCAAGCCCGAACAGGATGCGTTTCAGGACCCGTACCAGACCCCATATCGCCATCGAACTCATAAAGATGCTGAACAGAATCGTCCAGAGCGCGTTGAGCCGCCCGCGGGCTATCTGGTCTTCCACCTTTTTGAGGGAGATCCCGACCACGACGACCCCGATCTGATCGTGCTGGCTGTCATAGACCGGCGTGAAAACGCGAAGCGCCTCGGCGAGGGCACCGCGGTTAACTGAGACATTCTCTTTGCCTTCCAGCGCGGGTTCCAGATCGTTGCCGATAAAATGCAGGCCGATGAGCGCCTCGTTCGGGTGCGAGTAGCGAATCCCCCGCATGTCGGTCACCACGGTAAGCAGCAGATCGTTGCGTTGGGTGACGGCTTTGGCGATGGGCTGAATGATGTCGGCCTGCGGCGACTGCATCAGGCCGCGCTGGATCTCCGGACTGTCGGCCAGCGTGCGGGCGATACCCAGAGCGGTATCTTTTACATCATCGCGGGTCGCCCGGGTGATCTGCACGGAATAGAGCGCAAAAACTACCAGCAACACCGAGGCGATAATCGCGGACACCATCAACGTGACCAGCGTGTACAGTTTCATGGGGCGCTTACGCGTCAGAGGGAAAGGCTGCAAATCGCTCATCAACACTCCGCGATGATTAAGAAAGGGAGTGATTATCGCTGATGATGGGCTTTTCTTAAAGCCATGTAAAAGCGTCGATTTACTCTTCTTTTCGTGACCCCACTCGCAGGTCATCTATATAAAACACTTTATAGTGTGTGGGTACTCATAATAAGGAGGCTGTTTATGAGCATTACGCTTACCGGTTCAGTCAAGGAAAGACGGCACGCCAGCACGATGAATATAGATAGATTGTCCACGCTGGACATGCTGAAGGTTATCCACGAGGAAGATGCACGCATTTCTGCTGCAATAACCCCCTGCTTAACGACAATCACCCGCGCGGTGGATAACGCCGCCTCGGCGCTCAACCACGGCGGCCGTCTGATGATTGTCGGCGCGGGCCCGTCAGGCTGCATCGCACAACAGGCTGCAGATGAGTATGCGCCGGGTAAAACGCCGGTAATTGCCGTGACGGCAGAAGAGGGGGATGGGAGCTACGAGCGCGGGGTGGCTGATCTGCAGGCCATTAAATTTGATGAGCACGATATGATGCTTGCCGTGACCGTCAGCGGAAAAACGCCGTGGGTCTGGGGGGCAATGCGGCATGCGTGGTCGTTGGGAGCGCCGGTTGCGGTCATCACCGGTGATGCACAAAGTGAAGCAGCACAGCTGGCAAACATGGTAATTGCCCCAGAGCTTGGGGCTGATGTGGTTGCCGGGTATCGCAATACCAGGGCGGGGATCGCGCAAAAAATGATCCTCTCGATGATTACCACCGCGCTGGCCGTTCGCACCGGGCGCGTTTACAGCAACCTGCGCGTGGATCTTGAGGCAAGCAATACCAAATGGGCTGAACGGCAAATCGCCATCGTGATGGAGGCGGGGGGATGCACCCGGGCGCAGGCAAAGGCCGCGCTGGAGAGCTGTAACCATCACTGTAAAACCGCGGTATTGATGGTGCTGACAGGCCTTGATGCGTGGAAAGCCCATGAGCTGCTGGCGCAGAATAACGGGTTTATCCGCGTGGCGCTGCAGGAAGCGCCGTAAAATAGTGTCCCTTGAAACAAAAAAGCCCGCAAATGCGGGCTTTAGTATTTTCAGGGATTAGAACTGATAGATCATGCCGATGCCAACAATGTCATCGGTTGCAATACCGTTGTCATTGTAGAAGGCGTCATCTTCGTCCAGCAGGTTGATTTTATAATCAACGTAGGTGGAGAAGTTCTTGTTGAAGTTGTAGGTCATGCCCAGGTCGATGTAGTTAACCAGATCCTGGTCTACATAGTCATAGCCATTGCGTGGGTGATAATCGTTACCGCCCAGATCGATGCCTTTGGAATAGACCCACGCCAGGGATGGACGCAGACCGAAGTCAAACTGGTATTGCGCTACGGCTTCAAAGTTCTGCGTTTTGTTGGCGATGCCGTCGCTGCCGTACGGCGTCATGTTGCGGGTTTCCGCGTACATCATCGCCAGGTAGACGCCTTGAGCATCATATTTTGCGCCAACGGTCCATGCGTCTGCACGGTCACCGCCTGCGTATTTGCTGAAGCGGTTATAGTTGCCCGCGCCATAAGCAACCTGATCGTTGGTACGGTCAGAGGAAGAATACGCCGCACCCAGGGTCAGGCCGAAGTCGAAGTCATAGGTGGTAGACATACCGAAGCCGTCGCCGTTCTGGAAGCGTACGTCGTCGTGACCGTTTTTGGTGCCTTCCTGATCTTCGTTAGCGTTTGCGCCTTCGTTAGCACCCTGATACTGCAGCGCGAAGTTCAGGCCATCAACCAGCCCGAAGAAATCATTATTACGGTAGGTCGCAACACCGTTGGTACGGCCAACCATATAGTTGTCAGTCCAGGTGTAGGAATCGCCACCAAATACCGGCAGCATATCGGTCCAGGCTTCAACGTCATACACGACGCCGTAATTACGGCCATAATCAAATGAACCGTATTCGCCATATTTCAGGCCCGCATAGGCCAGACGGTTGAAAGAGGTATCCCCGGCGTCTTCGGTATCATTTGCGTAGGTTTTATATTCCCACTGACCGTAACCGACCAGATCGCGGGTAATCTGTGTTTCGCCTTTGAAACCAATCTGCACGTAGGTTTCGTCGCCGTCGTCGCCCGCGTTGTCGGAGAAGGTATGACGCGCGTCAACCTTGCCGTACAGGTCAACTTTATTGCCGTCTTTGTTATACATTTCAGCCGCGTTTGCCGCGCCAGCCATTAATAAAGCGGGTACAAGAATTGCCAGAACTTTTCTTTTCATTATATATTCCCTTTAAAGATAATTTATATGAATATATGTAATCACCCTCCGTAATTACGTGTTTGATACTATTCTATGGCTCGTGAATTTGGTTCAAAAATAAATGTAATTAAACCAGTGAAAATATTACAAAATATTTCCAAAAATCTCTTTATTTTCCAAATGAATTAATCGCTTGAA
>NZ_JADBQO010000074.1:0-4653 GCF_014895875.1 Enterobacter cloacae complex sp. P12RS | reverse complement strand
TTCTTATATTTCATTTCAACCAACCGCTATCAACACCTTTTTCTTATCTCTGATGATTTTCATACATTAATACTATTGAATACTCTGCCAATATTCACCTCAGAAACTATCTCTTCTTTTTATCTCATCCCGGTTAAAACTTTTGCTCCAATTTGTGGCACAGGTTGTAATTTCGCACTGTTTCGGGGCGCTCATTTTATTTAAGCCTGTCTACACTCTGCATTAAGCGTTCAGTTATCTCTTATCTCGCTGAACTCAAAACTGGCATTACGTTTGCTTTATAAACGTTGGCCAATGCCACAGACAGGTTAAGCGCTTAAAAACGCTTCTATAACAATAAATTTCGCCACACAGGATCCATTATGAAAAAGACGATGATAGCCAGCCTGACCGTTGCAGGCATGTTGTTTGCCATAGCCGGTCAAGCCCATGCAGGAACGACGCTGGATGCCGTTAAAAAGAAAGGTTTTGTTCAATGCGGTATCAGCGACGGTCTGCCTGGCTTCTCTTATGCCGATGCGAACGGCAAATTTACCGGTATTGATGTGGACGTCTGCCGTGGCGTCGCAGCAGCGGTTTTTGGTGATGACAGCAAAGTAAAATACACCCCGCTGACGGCGAAAGAGCGCTTTACGGCGCTGCAGTCCGGCGAGGTTGACATGCTCTCGCGTAATACCACCTGGACCTCCTCCCGTGATGCAGGTATGGGGATGTCATTTACGGGCGTGACCTATTATGACGGCATCGGCTTCCTGACCCACAATAAAGCGGGCCTGAAAAGCGCCAAAGAACTGGATGGCGCCACCGTATGTATCCAGGCGGGTACCGATACCGAGCTGAACGTCGCGGATTATTTCAAAGCAAATAAGATGAAATACACCCCTGTGACTTTCGACCGCTCGGATGAATCAGCCAAAGCGCTGGAATCTGGTCGCTGCGACACCCTGGCCTCTGACCAGTCACAGCTGTATGCCTTACGCATTAAGCTGAGCAATCCGGCGGAATGGATTGTCCTGCCTGAAGTGATCTCTAAAGAACCTCTCGGACCGGTTGTGCGTCGTGGCGATGAAGACTGGTTCTCTATCGTTCGCTGGACGCTGTTTGCCATGCTGAATGCAGAAGAGATGGGCATCAACTCGAAAAATGTTGATGAGAAAGCGGCGAATCCTTCCACCCCGGATATGGCGCACCTGCTCGGTAAAGAAGGTGATTTCGGCAAGGATCTGAAGCTGGATAACAAGTGGGCTTACAACATCATCAAACAGGTGGGTAACTACGCAGAGATCTTCGAGCGTAACGTGGGATCGGAAAGCCCGCTGAAGATCAAACGCGGCCAGAACAATCTCTGGAATAACGGCGGTATTCAGTACGCGCCACCAGTACGTTAAGTCATAGCTGTAACGGGCACTGCTCGGGCAGTGCCCACTCCAGAGTCATGGTTACTGAGGTTTCTTTATGTCCCATCGCCGCTCAGCCGTAAAAGGATCGCTATCCTTTTCTCATCCCGCGGTCCGCGCCTGGCTATTCCAGATTATTGCTATTGTTGCGGTTGTTCTTATCGCCGTGTATCTCATCCATAACACCATCACTAACCTGAATAATCGCGGTATCACCTCCGGTTTTGCGTTTCTGGATCGCAGCGCGGGCTTTGGGATTGTTCAGCACCTTATCGACTATCAGGAGGGTGACACTTACGGACGCGTGTTTGTGGTCGGTTTACTGAATACGCTGTTGGTATCGGCACTTTGTATTGTCTTCGCGTCCATCCTGGGCTTCTTTATTGGGCTGGCGCGTCTTTCTGAAAACTGGCTGCTGCGAAAGCTTTCCACCATCTATATTGAGACGTTTCGCAACATCCCACCGCTGCTGCAGATCTTCTTCTGGTATTTCGCGGTGCTGCGTAATCTTCCCGGTCCCCGCCAGGCCGTCGATGCATTTGAGCTGTTTTTCCTGAGTAATCGTGGGTTATACATTCCCTCTCCGCAGGTGGCCGAAGGGATTTACGCCTTTGTCGTCGCCATTATTGTTGCGCTCGCGATTTCCGTCGGCCTGTTCCGCTATAACCGTAAGCATCAGATTAAAACCGGACAGCTTCGTAAAACATGGCCAGTTGCCGCTGCGCTGATTGTTGGCTTACCGTTAGTTGCTCACTGGCTTTTTGGTGCAGCCTTGCACTGGGATATTCCTCACCTACGCGGATTCAACTTCCAGGGTGGTATGGTGTTAATTCCTGAACTGGCAGCACTCACGCTGGCGCTTTCAATTTATACCTCCGCGTTTATTGCGGAAATCATCCGCTCCGGGATCCAGGCCGTGCCTTACGGGCAGCACGAGGCGGCACGTTCACTCGGTTTGCCGAATACCGTGACGCTTCGCCAGGTCATTATTCCGCAGGCTTTACGGGTGATCATTCCGCCCCTGACCAGCCAGTATCTCAACATTGTCAAAAACTCATCGCTGGCAGCTGCCATTGGTTATCCGGATATGGTGTCTCTCTTCGCCGGAACCGTGCTTAACCAGACCGGACAGGCCATAGAAACCATTGCCATCACCATGTCCGTCTATCTAATCATCAGTCTGGCTATTTCGTTGCTGATGAACCTTTATAACCGTCGTATAGCACTGGTCGAGCGCTAAGGATCTATGATGACAAAAGCGATACTGTCGCACTCCTCGCGCCCTGCCAGCTCGACGGGTGGACGTTTTATTCTCTGGGCGCGTAAGAATCTCTTCTCCAGCTGGAGTAATAGCCTGCTGACGATTGTCTGCCTGTGGCTAATGTGGGAATTGATTCCTCCCCTGCTGAACTGGGCGGTTATACAGGCCAACTGGGTCGGTTCAACCCGAGCTGATTGCACAAAAGCCGGCGCTTGCTGGGTATTTATTCATGAGCGCTTCGGTCAGTTCATGTATGGGTTGTATCCCCACGAACAGCGTTGGCGGATTAATCTGGCGCTGGTTATCGGCCTGCTCTCTGTTGCAGTCATGTTCTGGAAAAAGCTGCCTCACCGTGGACGCTATATTGCCGTCTGGGCGGTGGTTTATCCGATTATTGTCTGGGTGCTGCTGTATGGCGGTTTTCTGGGGCTGGAACGCGTTGAAACACGCCAGTGGGGTGGCCTGACGCTGACATTGATTATCGCTTCAGTAGGGATCGCCGGCGCGCTACCGTTGGGTATTTTACTCGCCCTGGGTCGCCGTTCAAAAATGCCGGTCGTACGCGTGCTCTCCGTTATCTTTATTGAGTTCTGGCGCGGCGTACCGCTTATCACCGTACTGTTTATGTCGTCGGTCATGCTGCCACTGTTTATGGCGGAAGGTACAACGATCGACAAGCTGATCCGTGCCCTGGTCGGGGTGATTCTCTTCCAGTCCGCCTATGTCGCTGAAGTTGTACGCGGTGGCCTGCAGGCATTGCCTAAAGGCCAGTACGAAGCGGCGGAATCACTGGCGCTCGGTTACTGGAAAACGCAGGGACTGGTGATCCTTCCGCAAGCGCTCAAGCTGGTTATCCCTGGGCTGGTCAATACGATCATTGCTCTCTTTAAAGATACCAGCCTGGTGATCATCATCGGATTGTTCGATCTCTTTAGCAGCGTGCAGCAGGCAACCGTTGACCCTGTCTGGCTGGGTATGTCCACCGAGGGATATGTCTTTGCCGCTCTGATCTACTGGATCTTTTGTTTTAGCATGTCGCGCTACAGCCAGCATCTGGAAAAGCGCTTTAACACCGGGCGTACACCGCACTGAGGAAATTATGAGCCAAATGACTATGACAACCGCCAACGCGATGATTACGCTGGAAAACGTCAATAAATGGTATGGACAGTTTCATGTCCTGAAGGACATCAATCTTAAGGTAAAGCAGGGCGAACGCATCGTCCTTTGCGGCCCTTCCGGTTCAGGTAAATCCACAACCATTCGCTGTATTAACCATCTTGAAGAGCATCAGCAAGGGCGCATTGTGGTTGATGGTATTGAACTGAATGAAGATATCCGCAATATCGAACGCGTGCGGCAGGAAGTGGGAATGGTATTTCAGCACTTTAATCTGTTTCCACACCTGACCGTTCTGCAGAACTGTACGCTTGCGCCGATTTGGGTCCGAAAGATGCCGAAACAGGAAGCGGAGGCGCTGGCGATGCACTACCTTGAACGCGTACGCATCGCGGAGCATGCCAATAAGTTTCCTGGTCAGATCTCGGGCGGGCAACAGCAGCGCGTGGCTATCGCCCGTTCGCTGTGCATGAAACCCAAAATCATGCTGTTTGACGAACCAACATCTGCGCTGGATCCGGAAATGGTGAAGGAGGTGCTGGATACCATGATTGGGCTGGCCCAATCCGGCATGACGATGCTGTGCGTAACGCATGAGATGGGTTTTGCCAGAACGGTAGCTGACAGGGTGATCTTTATGGACCGCGGCGAGATTGTTGAGCAGGCACCGCCGGATGAGTTCTTTGCGCATCCGAAGTCAGAACGTACGCGAGCATTTTTATCGCAGGTAATTCATTAGTCGTTTGCTCTGCCGGGTGGCGGCTTCGCCTTACCCGGCCTACGATTTGTGCAGCGCAGAAACGCAAAAAGGCCATCCTTTCGGATGGCCTTTTCACTTATTTGATGTCTGGCAGTTCCCTACTCTCACATGGGGAG
>NZ_JADBQO010000073.1:0-12145 GCF_014895875.1 Enterobacter cloacae complex sp. P12RS | reverse complement strand
ATATTGAAATGGGTTTAGGGCTTGAAAATCAAAAAAATTTTTCACGTATGGAACGGATTGGGGATTCAACTGAATCAGAAATTAAAAATCATAATTTATAGGTGGCTGGTTTTTTATATTCCTGCATCATATCTCTGATACAGGAACAGTCACAGTGAATGGCTATAAATTATTAGTAAACAGAATGTCTATCTCTCACCTGCATGGCGGTACTTATGAATAGGCTCACCTGTTTGGGCGTGCACAGCTAGAACAGGATAGACAAAGGGGCCTTGGCTGCTGGCGTCAGTAGCTTGTGCATATTCATCATCTGTTTTAGGCAGATTGTTTTCAGGGCATAAATAAAAAATCATTGGTGCACGAATGCTGAATTCAGATGGTTCAAGTATGTAGTCCCGCTTAATTACCTCTTGTTGCGCTTTGTTTAGTGTTGGATTGGCTATAAAACGCACGGGGATTACGACCTCCCATGCGGTATCTTTGCGCGGAGGGGGGGCGGCAGGAATAATCAGTTCCGGCGAGTCCAGAAATCGCGCCAAAACAAAGTCCTTAAACGCCGAACTGCCCCAGTCATAGGCTCGCACATGCTGGCGCCCGTTAACGGTGATAATTACCGTAGGGCTTAGTGTACGGGATATGCCTTCCGGGTTTTCCATTGACGCATAAGTCACTTTTACTTGCCCCTTCTGTTCGATTGCTGACAAAAAAATTGCCAGCGTGCGGCTATGCACTGCGCGATGGATGAGCGGGATTTCCTGCGCGTGGGCCGCTTGCGGCGGTTGAAATTCTACCGTCGCACGCCAGACCAGATCGTTTTCTCCCAGCAAAACAGGCGTAAACGTCGTACTGGGGAAATACCCTTTTCGGCCGGCCCCCTTCTCAATAGCATTGCCTGGAGCGACCTCCATATAGGTTCTTACATCAGTACGAGCTTGTTGCGCCGAGACGCCAAACTCTTCAGCAATCATGCGCGAAGTGACTTTTCGTTCCCACAGTAGCTGGCGCTCAATATAGCGCAAGCGCAACCATTGTGCGTGGCTGAGGGGGGATTTGTGTTTATCAAGAAACATTGAGTAGTACATATCAGTTTTATTCTTATTTGCAGGTTAATCAATTGCGGTTTGATATACGGACTAAGTATAGAAGGCGAATGACATCAAAACAAATAACATTGTTATCAAAGAAAATTAAGCAAAGTTTCTTTGCTTAATTGGGCGGGGAGTACTATAGTGACTTCCGTCTCAGAGGGAGAATGTTATGTCACTAGGGTTTTTGGAGCAGGCTCGTAATGAATCTATGGCACGCCGCGAGCTGACGATTCAATCTCACGCGTTGCTGGTAGTGCGGACGCTGGATTCAATATACAGCGCCCTACAGCGCAATCCGTTTGATGGCTTCGAGCTTGATGCACTGGCGGCAATTATGTATCTCTTTGACGCCATGCTTTATTATGCTGACCGCGAGCGCCAGCCAGGTATGACGCGTAAAGAAGCTGAGCTATGTCTGGTTGGGCACCTCAATGAAGCCTATCCGGGACAAGAAGCGTCCGACTACGCGCAAGTTGCCAGCAAGATTTTTGCGGCGATCAAAGACCCTTTCCGTCTCAGTTATTACGACTTCTCGCAACGAACGCATTCCGAAGAGCAGATAGTCCGTCTGGTACGCTATGACCAGCTATCCGGCTCAGATGATATTCTCTGGTCGCTGACTGATGAAGGAATGCTGTTCTATACCCTCCGTTTGGATGAAACGCCGATAGAACGCGCTGCGATTCTGGCCTGGCGCACGCTTAAAACCATCCGTCGCGGTGAGATCGACAAGGCAGTACACCAGATCCAATCAACGCAGCGGCAACTGGAGCAATATCTGATTGGGATGCGGATGAAAGTGCGTGCTGCCCAGTCTGGTGATTTGAGTGCATCTTATGCACACGATATCCGTCCCGTACTCAATGATTCCTTTGATAAAACCCGAGAGGTTTTGGAACATATCCAGAACTCAATGTCGGCCATTACCGAAATGCTGGTTGAAGGAAGTTCGAAATTAAATCCCGACAAATTAAATAAGCTACGTAAGGCACAGGAGATTTTTGCTGAGGTCTGCGCTTTTACGCAGCGCTATCAAGACTGCTTACTTGATGTTAACAAAGATTTTGAGCGAGCTCGTCTGAAACTCATTATTCCCAGAGATAATACCCTTTTCCGGGAAACGCTTGAAAAAGGTGTACTCAAGCCCTTGCTGTCTCATCCCCCCGACACTGTCGAAAAGGAAATCGATGGTCTCACCGCACGCCTGTTGGCTCCCCGAAGACAGGATGATGATCGGCACATTCTGTTTGACCTTGAGGCGCTGCTGAACCTTTATCTCGATAGATTTGAACAGGCGCTTCCACATGAGATACAGGACCTCACCGATCAGCCTGTAGCTATTGAAACCAACCTGCGAGGTATCCCTGAATCTGTCATTAAAAAATGCAGCGATTGGGTTAGTGACCGATTGAAGAATTGGGGGTATGTGAGCTTTAGAGATGTTTTCGACGCCTATGAGTGCGAAGAATTATCCGAACAAGAACAACAGGTTTGTTTACTTCATATTGGCAGTCTGGCAGCTAACAGCGATCCCGCAATAGAAGTAGAGATAGACGACGCTATCGAAACAACGCTCTGGCGGGCTAACAATATCAAACTGTTAATGGTCGCTCCCTTATACCCCTTTGAGGAGTAGTTATGTACGACAACGCGCATCAACAAGCGAAACGCTACGCCGAGATTGCCACGCAGGCAATTATGAATTCACTGGGATATAAAATGGGGGATGAGCTGATTCAACGTGCGCTTGATCTGCAAGGTGATGCCCTGTTCGCAGAGATTATCCGTGGCGTCGCGACAGGTATGAAATTGCGGTATCTCGGGATTCATGAGACCTACGGGGTATTACTGGCTGCAGATGGCCGAGGCCCGTTTTCCCCATCTTTGGGTTGGCTGAACAAACGCTTGTTACCTGAAACAATGGCTGAGCAACAGGGTAAGGAACGGAAAGAACAGCGTCTGTTTGCAGGCTTAACACTGATTGCGTTGCTGGCTGATTTGTTTCCAACTCCAGACACCGTTCGTGTCGAGTTCGGTCAGAGTAACGCCATTAATGCCGCCTCGGTGGTAGCCAGGCTCAATAATGTTGCCGACCAGGTGATTGCCCAGCGCAAGGCCGAGGGGGACGATACCGTAGATGGCCTACTTATGGCGGCCAGGTTTGTGCAGGAAGAACGTATTCCCCGTATTCACGACGAAAAGGTGGGGCGTGTCTCAAGTATTCGCTCGCAAACAGAAATGGCAACGCGCTGGATACAACTGCTGCAGGAGGAAGGCTTTCTGGCCGAAGACAGCAGTTTGTCGGGAGAGTCCGACTGGTATCCGACCCAAAAACTCAAACATTATCTGCGCCATACTGGCATTGAAGAGACGGTGCGTTTTGTCATGAGCATCAGTCCAGCCGTAGAAGAACGGTCGTCAGACTTAGTTGAAAGCGATATTGCAGCATTAGCAGATACCATGGAGTTTTCTTCGCTCAATGAACGTCCAGTTACAACTGGAACCACAGAAACACAACGTTTGACGGAGATTTAATCATGTGGCTGATTAAGCGGGTTTATATGGATGGCGCAGGCCATGAAGAAGCTTTCTACAAGGACCTCACACTGGACTATATTGGCCTGTCTCAAGCGGTCGGTAGCCCTGTTGTTGAAGGCCTGCGCTCGCCCGTCAGGAATGCGAAGGTGGTGACCAGTACCTATCAGCAGCTTGTGAATGGGGGCGGTAAATCAACCTACATCGCGCTGCTGTTATCGATTTTTGAGCCGTCCGTTAGTGACTTCACCCAATATCTGGCAAATCATCGCCAGAGTGAATACCACTACCGCAATTACTTCTATAAAGAACTCTCTGTTGTTTTGGTTGAGATGGTCAATGAATCAGGACAAACGTTATTACTGGGACATGCTCATCAGCGTAATGGAGATGATGTTGACCGCACACTGTTTATTTGTGATGCGCCCGACGCCCTGATGGGCGCGCCGTTTGATGAAGTCCCTTCTTATTCCCGCGCGGAACGCAATTCTGAGCTACGTCCCTATGCCAATAGCCTGCGCAGCTTTGATAGCTGGCTTAATCTCAAGGCCGGTAGTGAAGGCGGCATGCATTGGCGTAAAACCACCAGACAGAACGAGTGGCGCGCATTTTTGCTGGAACAACAAATTAACGTTGATCTTATCAAAACAATGGTGACCTTCAACTCCGAAGAAGGTGGCCTGACCCGTTTTATCGAATACAAAACTGAACATGATTTCCTTGGCGCATTTTTCGCCTGCACCATGTCTAAAGATGCGGCTGAGCGGCTGCGGGAACTGGTAGCGCATGAAGTTGAACGTCAGGGAGAGTTAGAGGGGATCCGTCGTAACGAGTACTTCCTGAAGGATGTGCTGGCTAACTGGCTGGCGTTTCTTGATCCGGCTAAACAGCTGGAAAGCATCCAGGCGCAGCAGCAACTGCTGGATGATGGCTTCCGGGAAGCAATGCGCGATCTCGCAGCCTTTGTCAGGGATGCTCAGGTTGAACAGACGCAGCTTGAAGATAACATGGATAGTTTGCAAACGCATATTGGCCAGGCGATGTCTCTGCGTGAGCAGTTAGGTAAGCGCAGAGCACTGCTTGAATATGATCTCGCGCAGCATCAGTTCGACAAACAAAAAGCGATAGTCGATGCGCTTCAAGACGAAGCCGATACTAATCAGCGCCAGATTGAGATTACTCACGCTGCTATAGACTACAAAGCCTATGCTAAGGCCCAGAATGAGTATCTCCAGGCAGATGAAGATCTGAAGGTATTCCAAAGTAAAGCGGAAAGGCCGCTACAGGTTATTTTCGAGCGTACTGCAGGCGAAGCCTTAGGCACATTAGAGTGGGCAATTGACAGGCATCGCCAGCAGGAGGCTACGCTTGAGGAAGAATTAGGGCAGATGGATAGAGAAAGCAATGCCCTTAAACAATCATACGACGAACTACAAAAGATGCTGGGTGGCCTGGAGGCGGATCGTGAGAGATATAAAAGAGACAAACAGCAGGGCGAATCGCAACGGAATGAATTATGTGAAGCTGGATTGATCCAGAAGGATGAAACACCAGTAGCAGCCCAATACCGACTGGAATTAACCTTACGCAATGCAAAGCAGAGTGAAGAACTGGCTAATACAATTCTTCATCAGAAAGAGCAGGCGCTGGAAGCACAGCTGAATGTTGTGCGGGAGGCATCAATTGAGAAAAGTGAGGCCCAGCAAAAACTCATTCTGGCTGAACAAAAACACCAGTCAGCTGTGGATAGTGCTTTAGTTTTAGCAAAAACCTATCAAAAACTGCCAACGTCAATGCAACATGATCTAGATATTGAAGACACGAGTTGGCACAGCGAGCAGTGTGGATTGCAGCTCGACAAGGTATTGAATGCGAACTCTCACACGCTGAATGGAATGAAAGAGCGTTTACTGCAAGCCCGGCACGAACTGGACGAGTTAAGGATGACGGGACATGAACTGGTCGCTAAGCAGGTCAATGAGGCACTTGAAGCGTTTTATGCGGCGGGCATTGCACGGGATAAGCTCTGGACATTTCCACACTATTTGGCCTCTGTTTACAACGATGATGCACAAAAGATTGCATCGGTGATCGATCAAAACCCTGGACGCTACCTGAGTCTGGTCGCGCTCGACAATGTAACTTTTGAACAGGTCCATAAAATTAGTGAGCTCCTTCCCTGGAAGAAGGCACCTATTGCTATTTACCTGCTGGATGAAGCACAAGATCTCCGCCGAGAAACGTCTGAATTAGTACAGGTCGTCCTCTCAAACCCCGATAAGCACGGATATAGCCAGGCCGCTTACGAAGCCCGGCTGCAAGACCTGGAGAATATCGTAGCGTCGCAGGAAGTCAGTGTGAAGGCGGAGAAGAGCGCCCTTAAGGTACTGGAATCTTTCAGGAATGACTGGCGTCTGCATTACGAACAGTATGGCAAGCATTGGGGGGGACTGCTTGACCAACGGGAGCTGGCTCTCTTAATACTGGAAAATGCTGATGCAGCACTTAAGCAAGCTGAGCATGATGAGCAAACACTGCGTGACGAGAAGATACATGCTCAGGTGCGGTTAAACAACGCCCAACAGCAGAAAATTCAGGCAGAAAAAGCACATGATAAACTGAGTTTTTTTGTAGAAACAGAATGGGCGAAGCGTGAAACGGCGATAATGAAACTGGAGCAGTTAGCTGCACAGATTCAACGAAGCAAGGACACTCTTTGCACCCAGAGAGAGAGACTGGAACGGCTGAACGAGATCGAGAAGAACAAGCGCTCCGAGAAAACCCTTTTAAATATCCAAATGGGCAACTGGGGTAATCTGTGTAACGAGCCGTTCTATTCAGAGATTACGGCGACTGAAGGTATGGCCGGACGAAGCCCCGAAGATGCCCATGAGATGGCAGCTCAGGCGCACAAAAAATTGCTCGAAGCAGCCAACGGTGATCAAGTGACCGCTCTCAAGCAACAACTGAAAGATGCTGAACAGGCACAACGTTCTGCCTCTGAGCGTTTGACTGCTCAACCCACCTACAATACATATCCGGACGAGGTAAAAGCGGCGGCTATCAATGAGCTAACGGTAATTAATAACCGTATCGTACGCCTGAAGGAACAGCAAAAGCAATTCACGCAAAATCTAATTAATTCTCAGGTAACTCTGAAAAATTTTTCTCAAAGCTGTGAGGAGGCTGGTAAAGCACTTGACGAGGATTTTATTTGGGAAGAGAAGCCCATTGAGATAGAGACAATCCAAACGTCTCTGGCTGAAATCGTCAACAGCCTCCATGAAATTGAATACCAGCTAAAACTTCAACTGGAGCAAAAGAAGCTGCAGTTGCAAAAGATGGAAAATGTGAAAGAACGGCTGCAGAACGCCAAAACAGCTCAAGCGATGATTCAGCCCATTACGCCGAGCTCTGCCGCGGGTCTACCTGGCAGGATCCTGAGCATCACAGAATATGCTGACGATCTGGCTACACAATGCCAAATGTATGCCGGTCTAAATGAAACGCTAAAACAGCAAAATATACGCGTCTCTACGGTCTGGGGAAAATTCCGCAAACGGATCGAAGAAGAGTTGGCCAAGGATCTAGATACCCGAGCCAGTCAGGAATACTTACGGCAGTTGGACTCAATCGCAACTTATCATGAAGTGCTGGGCGATTTGGACAGGGTCGGTACAGGGATCACGCAGGTATTTGAAGCTGTGCAGGATAGCCTGGAACAATTCCAGCGTTCGATTGATCTGACTGTCACCCATCTGACTGCTCATCTGGAAGGGGCGATTAAACTTCTCAAGCGCGCGATGTCGGTCAAAATTCCTGAGGATTGCCCCGTACTGCCTGGCCGGCCCATTATCAAAATGACCGACCGGCTGAATGATGTTGCCGCTGATCTCAGGGGTTTTGCCAGCAGCCGCTTGCAGCAGTGGATAGCCAAGGGACAGATACCCCGATCGCCCAATCGAGACGCCTTAACAGCTGATTTGATACAGTCGGTATTTGGCGAAGGGGAGCTGGAGGTGCGTTTGCTGAAGACGAATGCCAGCCGTCCACAATGGACTCCTGTCACCCGACTTGAAGGTTCGGGTGGACAGCGCCTTACATCTGCCTTTTTACTGTTTGTGACGGTTGGTAAAGTACGAGAGTACGATACGGGTATTTCAAGTGCAGGATTCTTGTTAGCCGATAACCCGCTGGGTAAATCGAATGCCGATGATCTAATGCGAATTCAAACCCAAATGGCCAAAGCCTATAAAATTCAGCTCATCTACCTGACTGGTATTTCGGATGAAAACGCCCAATCAATGTTTGATAACCATCTCTTCCTGAATAAAGTTCAAAAACTGAGGCGGCGCGATTTGGTAACCGTTGATAAAGAACGCCATGCCCTGTGGGCAGCTTCTCTGGCTGCTAAGCCACAGTTCGATCCCGTCATTTAAGGCTGATATGAGATGAGTAGCGTAATGATCTGGCTATCCCGACTGGAGTCGACAGCCAATAAACATCGTCTTGCCGCTGGTAAGGCCGCCCGTACAGTGAAAGCTAATGCGGTGCTGGATGAGGTATTACGCGCACACAATCAAGAGGCCTTGAGCCAGGAGGTGCCTGATTTGCTGAGTCAGGCTGTTACGCTACTGCTTGAGAGGGACTGGCGGGCTCAGCCTAAGCGCAAAGCGAGTTGGCAGCGCTACTGGCGGGGTATGAGCCTGCCAAGTACTTTTGTTTACGAAGGTGCCATCGTTCCTACGAAGACAACATCAGAAATAGCCTGGCATCCTTGGTTGGCCCGACGTATTACAGGACAACTGACCCAGCCAATCAAAGCACGCTTACAACAGCTGAATACATATCTTTTTCGCCAAACCGAGGGCGACAAGTCACTATTCCCGGGCTTGCTTGGGCATCGTGAGCGGTCTCTGCTTATATTTGGTGACGAAAAAGCGCTGGACTCCTTGCCGCCTGATGGCTGGAAGCATGTCACTCTGACTTTGGCTGATATGGGCGCGTTTCGACGTGCACCGCCTTTACCGTATGAGTCATCATGTTGCCATGATCTTCCGGCTATCATTGTTGAAAACTCCGATGTGTATTATCGACTATGCCAACTTAATCGAGTTGAGACTCGTTGGTCACTGGTCATTTATGGCGCAGGTAACAAAGTGTCCGGCCAGGCGGAGTGCGTGTCACAACTCCTTGAGGTCGAACAGGTAAAACAGTTACTTTATTTTGGCGATCTGGATGTAGCGGGCTTAAAAATCGCCCATCAGTTGCAGTGTAAGCTGCTTAGTGATTACGGTATCAGCTTACATTTGGATGAATGGCTTTATAATGAACTGATCTTAAATGGTCTAATGACGCCAGAAGGGAACGCCAATAACGAACGGTTTGATTTTGAATTGCAGTGTAGGTGGATGCCACAGTTTGTTTTACGAGAAATGAAGACTCTTCTGGCGATCCATCAGCGTCTACCTCAAGAAGGCGTGGCTTCTTTAGGTTTAGTCATATAGTTTGAATCCCAATGTGTTTTTTAGGAGATAGCCTACTTATAATACAGGTGGGTACTCCTATTGGAGAGTAACCTTTACTGCTGATTTATTATTCATCGTGACCGATGATATATATTTACTAATCATATTGGCTCCATTTATTGAGAATAAAGATCCAACTTTGTGATCTTCCACCCAGTATTCAATTTCATGTCCCATTCTGGGGGCAAATCCCCAAACTAAATTCTCACAACCCATTAATTTTCAATTACTTAAAAGAAAAGGCGAGTCCGGCCTTCGCACTCATTCTCTAAACACCTCCCTCCGATGCCACTCCACAAACCCTTCCCCTGGATAATTCCCTTTCACCATCGGCAAAGCAATCTCCTTTCCTGCAAAATCCCAGAACAGCCGCCCAACAATCCCGCCCCCATTCACCGCCTCGGAAACCAGCACCCGCATACTCTCATCCAGCCCAATAGATCCTTTATCAAACGCCTTATGATGAATTGCACACAGCGCCAGTCCGTTCGTGATCTCGCACGGTCCGCCAAACTGCTTCCACTTGATATGCGCGGCTTCAAGTCCAACAGAGGCGTTATCATGTCGCATGTTAAACCCGCAGATTGCACACTCATAGTTATAAGCTCGCAGTACCTGCTGGCGGAACAGCGGATCTCGAACCTTAAGGATCTGCTGGATATCAAAACCCATCTCATCCGCGAGCTCTTCCTGAATGCTTTCAGGAAAATGCGCTTCAAGGATCTGCTGCGCCAGCGAGCCGATCAGGTTTTTGTTCTTACTCAGCAGCGCAAAGTGTTCTTCATCAAACCCGCCTGCGACGTTATGTTCTACAAGTTCTTTAACAGGCGGTTGCTTACTGCCAGTGGTCGAACAGAACTCTGTATTCTTCAGATCCCAAAACCCGTCCCCCTTGAGCCGCCAGAAAGGCATATTTGGGTAATGCGCCTTCCTCTGTGGGCCAAAGCGTTCTAACAGGCTAAGCAGCTGCTCGTGGACCTCAGTTCCGTAATCAAACAGTCGCGCATGCCCCTGCTGATAGTTCGCCAGCACGTACAAAAGCAATAAAGGCTTATGCGGCGCACGTTGTTCGCCTTTGCGCCAGATGGTGATATCGGCAATTGCCTGTTCGAGAGTTTTGCTGGAAGCCATCGCGTTACGGAAGAAAGTAAATAATTGCGATGATGCTCGCAAAACCCAGACCAATCAACCCGCAATCAACAAAAACATGACCTTACCGCAAAGAACCCTATTTCCTGAATCCTCCTCGCAAATTCCAAATTTACCCCACACCAAACCGCTGTATTTATATTCAGCCTTGTATAATAGGCACCAGAAATTACGCTGAACGGCAAAGGAAATATTGAAGAATATTTGAAGAGAGAATTCGCGATATGAAGGTGCTGCAACACCCCCATACCGCTAACCACAAACAACTTACAAGGAGTTGAAAATGGCTGCGACGAATTTTAAGCCAGAGTTTACCGTTTGCAAAACAGAATCAGACGCTTTCACCGGCATGATTGAAAACCGCGAGCTGGTACGCAAAAACAGCGCCCGCCGTCTTCACGGCAACCCGCCTAACGCGGCGCCCGTCCATCCCCGAGCGGAAACGCCGCAGGACAGTGCAGCCTGCTGCGAACTGTATGCGCGTATAGACATGAAATACCTTCTTCTGGGCGGTGACTGGCTAACCCGTGCGGGCTTTATCAACGGTATGCCGGTGAAAATCCGCGCCATGAAAGACTGCATTGTGATTACGCCACAGCATACAAGAGAATTATGGGGATGCCTTGAAGGTATGAGTGTGGTGAATATAAATAAGCAGAAAGTGGCGCAGTGGTTGAAGACGTTTCCGGGGGCGCTGAACGATACGGGTGATGTTCCCGTGATTAAGCGTGGGAGTGGGAAGGCCGTTTAAACTTAAGACTAACTAGTGCGGGCATATGAGCGCATGCCCGCACTATGCCAAAAGTCATTCAATAATGATGTACTTGTTCTTTCACTGCCTTAACCAGTACAGCATGGAGTTCGCCAACGGTTAAATCGCGTATCACAGGTTCGGGTATGCCACGTAGCCTGCGAATCAAACGGCAGATACCAAAGTAATCTATGCCCTCGGTGCTAAAAAGGAACTCATTTTCAGCGAGAGAAAAAGTTTTCTCATAACCGTCTTCTTCAGTGACGAGCGTAACGCCAAACGCTGCCTCGCAGTCTTCAATCAGGGCATCGCCATCCATGCCGCAGATATCAAGGTCGGCTTCGATTAGGGTGTTTTCATCGATGCGCTTGCGATGATGTCCCGAGGACTGACGTACAACCTCAATGACCTGCGAAAGAGTGGGGTACATTATGTTGGATTCCGTGGGTGAAGAAATGACGTAGATATTGATTAACAGACCGAGTTATCGCCTGGGACTTATTATTGAAGGTAAAAAGAAAATAAAAACAATCCACGCAAACATCCCAATGATTTTTAACGGCCAGGGTTCGAATACATCAAAGCACACCATTGCGCCTATAACTAATAGTGGTCCTCCTAATAATTCCAGTATTCCTTCTAAGATAGATAACTTATGAGGCAATACACGATTCAGTAAAACGGCCATGAAATGTGCGCATCCTAAAGTGATGATTATAGCTATAGTGCATTCTTTCCAGTTATCAGTGACGCCCACGTATATGAGGCATAACACAATTACAAAAACACAAAGTAACGTATTCAGCATGGAAATAATAAACTTGCTCATAACAGTTATCGTGACGTTTAAAATAAAAAGAGTCTATGAATATAGCGCTCTCAACAGAATGACAAACGACATTGGCTAATAATGCATTTAAGAATTTATTGCGCCTTGCTTATTTTCGTAATAAACGAGTTAGCGGCTTCATGCTGGTACCATACACTCCACCACTAACTCTCTCTTAACTCACACTTTCAAAACACCGGCACCCCCAGCCCCACCTTCACCTCCCTCAACGTCTCCTGCGTCACCCCCTGCGCCCGCTCCGTCC
>NZ_JADBQO010000072.1:8845-9966 GCF_014895875.1 Enterobacter cloacae complex sp. P12RS | reverse complement strand
TGGTATTGGCGTGAGATGACATACAAAATCCTTCGCCATCAATCGAAGTTTATATAATAATGAGATAAATTTACTTCATTAACGGATATTAATGTGGCATTTGTCAACTTGAATAATTTTTATATTAAAATGGTCGTGGTCTGCGTTCCATTTGTCGTTGGTGTCGGGCTTGCATGCTTGAGTTTCTTCGGGCACAGTCACAATCTATGGACTGGGTTTGGATATTTGATTACGTCCGTAGCAGTGAGTTTTTTCCTGTTGCGATGGTTGGTATGGGGAGATTTGAACCTCGCCAACGGTTCAGCCATTGCTACAATCGGAGGTGGGTTAGGTCTGATAGGAATCTTGGCTGGTTCAAATATTACTGATCCTGCATTTATTCAAGTGCGCACCGATTTACAGGCGTCCTTCTTAGATGCGTCCTTAAATTGCAAAGGTAATAAGACGTTATTTGACGGTGCTCTTACGTCTTGTTTAGCAGCTACTTCTAAGGATGCTTTGGCGTTGGGGCAAGAGTTGATTAAAGCCAGGTATTTAGCTCCGACATTATCTTTGGCAGATGGTGTGTATCATTCGAGCGATGAAGCAAAGGCGGATGCATGTTTAGTAAATTATTATTTACTTTCAAAGGAATGCCCAAGTAGCTTTATAGAATTCAATAAAAAACACCCAGAAGTTGCTAATCCGTCATCCAATAATAAGTAAGTTGATTTGAATTCTTGGATTGCGTGGTAAAAACATCAAAAAGTCTATCAGCATTAACAGTCTCTCTTAGTCAAGAGAGACTTTGGAGGCATGTATGACATTTTTAACTGGTCAGCCGATGAGAACCATACGCCTCTATGGAATACTTGGCTCAACATTTGGTCGTGAATTCCAACTTTCAGTAGCATCACCAAAAGAAGCTATCCGAGCATTGTGCGTTATCGTGCCAGGCTTCGAGCGTTTTTTGAATACCAGCAAGCAGCGTGGCCTAACCTATGCTGTTTTCAGCGGTAAGCGTAACCTGAACGATGATGAGTTCTCTATGGATCAGAGTACAGCTGACATCCGTATCGCGCCGGTTATCATCGGGAGTAAACGTGGTGGAGTATTCCAGACCATCTTAGGCGTGGCTTTGG
>NZ_JADBQO010000072.1:0-8799 GCF_014895875.1 Enterobacter cloacae complex sp. P12RS | reverse complement strand
CGCAGTTGGTGCTGTGGCGTCATACTTTGGCGGTGGTGCTGTCGGCGTTCCTCTAATGCAATTTGGCGCTGCGATGGCCCTCGGCGGTGTTGTGCAGATGCTATCTCCACAGACAACCGGACTTGCCAGCAAGCAATCGGCAGACAACAAGGCCAGTTATGCCTTTGGTGGAGTAACAAATACGACTGCTCAGGGCAATCCGGTACCACTCTTGTACGGACGGCGCCGTATAGGTGGCGCGATCATCTCCGCCGGTATCTATGTAGAAGACCAACAGTAAATAGATTTATCAACAAGCCACCTCCCGGTGGCTTTTTTTATGGGCGCAATATGGCTATAGCAACCGCTATTAAAGGCCGCAAGGGCGGCAGTTCAAGCTCAAGAACTCCTACAGAACAGCCAGACGACCTGCAGTCAGTTGCCAAGGCAAAAATCCTTCTCGCGCTGGGAGAGGGGGAGTTTGCTGGTGGACTTACCGCGCGCGATATTTATCTCGATGGCACCGCACTTGAGAACGCAGATGGTTCACAGAACTTCAGCGGCGTGGCGTGGGAGTTTCGTTCTGGAACTCAGGCGCAAAAATACATTCAAGGGATCCCAGGTACCGAAAATGAAATCAATGTAGGTTCCGAAGTTTCCAGCTCTACAGCGTGGACGCGCACGTTCACCAATACGCAGCTTTCAGCTGTTCGCCTGCGTCTAAAATGGCCTTCTCTCTTCAAACAGGAGGACGATGGCGATCTGGTTGGCTATTCGGTCAACTACGCAATTGACCTGCAGACAGATGGCGGTACCTGGCAGACGGTGCTAAATACCAGCGTGACCGGGAAAACCACCTCTGGTTATGAACGCAGCCACCGTATTGATTTACCTCAGGCGGGCAGCACCTGGACCATCAGGCTGCGCAAGATTACCGCTGATGCAAATAGCGCTAAGATTGGCGACACGATGACGCTGCAAAGCTTCACAGAAGTAATCGACGCCAAACTGCGCTATCCGAATACCGCGCTTCTGTACATCGAATTTGACTCGAGCCAGTTTAATGGCTCAATTCCGCAAATTTCTTGCGAGCCCCGCGGGCGTGTTATTCGTGTGCCCGATACCTATGACCCGGAAACACGAACGTACAGCGGCACCTGGACGGGCGCATTTAAGTGGGCATGGACGGATAACCCTGCGTGGATATTTTACGATCTGGTAGTCACTGACCGCTTCGGCCTTGGTAATCGGCTAACAGCAGCCAATATCGATAAATGGGCGCTTTATCAGGTCGCTCAGTATTGTGATCAACCGGTACCGGATGGTAAGGGGGGGAGCGGAACTGAACCGCGTTACACCTGCAACGTATACATTCAGGATCGAAATGACGCTTACACCGTCCTGCGAGACTTTGCCGCCATTTTTCGAGGTATGACCTACTGGGGAGACGACCAGATTGTTGCCCTTGCAGACATGCCCAGAGATGTCGATTTTACCTACACGCACGCTAACGTAGTCGACGGCAAATTTGTCTACTCCAGCAGCACAACCAAGAGTCGCTACACAAACGCTCTTGTATCCTGGTCTGATCCGGCAAATGGCTATGCTGATGCAATGGAGCCCGTCTTCGAGCAGGCTCTGGTGGCGCGCTATGGTTTCAACCAGCTTGAGATCACCGCCATCGGTTGCACCCGGCAGTCTGAGGCTAACAGAAAAGGGCGCTGGGGGATCCTGACCAACAATAAAGACAGGGTTGTAATGTTTGACGTTGGTCTGGACGGCAATATCCCTCAGCCAGGCTACATAATTGCTGTCGCTGACCGAAATCTCTCTGGCCGAGATTTAGGCGGTCGATTATCCGCAGTTAAAGGTCGTGTACTCAAACTTGACCGGGTGCCAAGTGCTAAGGCCGGTGACAGGATAATGGTAAACCTGCCATCGGGCATTACCCAATCCCGGACGATTCAGTCCCTGTCCGGCGAAATGGTTACCGTGACAACCGCCTTTAGTGAACTTCCGCAGGCTGAGGCTGTATGGGTTATTGAATCTGATGAACTCTATGCGCAGCAGTACAGGGTAATTAGTGTCACCGATAACAATGACGGGACATATACCATCACGGGGGCAAATCACAATCCGGATAAATATGCCCGTATCGATACAGGTGCCGTTATAGATCAGCGGCCGGTGAGTGTCATTCCTCCTGGTAACCAGTCGCCACCAGGCAACATCGCGATCAATTCGTTTTCCGTGGTGCAGCAAAATATCAGCGTCGAAACCATGCGCGTGAGTTGGGACCAGGTACAAAATGCCATCGCCTATGAGGCGCAGTGGCGCCGCAACGACGGGAACTGGGTTAATGTGCCGCGCAGTTCCACCACGTCATTCGACGTCCCGGGGATTTATGCCGGGCGCTACCTGGTGCGCGTGCGCGCCATCAATGCTGCCGAAATTTCGTCAGGCTGGGGCTATTCAGAAGAGAAAACGCTGACGGGTAAAGTGGGCAATCCACCGAAGCCGGTTGGCTTCATCGCTTCTGAAAGCGTGGTATTCGGTATCGAGCTCAACTGGGGATTCCCGGCGAATACCGACGACACGCTGAAGACGGAAATTCAGTACAGCCTCACCGGGACCGAAAAAGATGCGATGCTGCTGGCCGATGTGCCTTACCCGCAGCGCAAATATCAGCAGATGGGCCTTAAGGCTGGGCAGATTTTCTGGTACCGCGCGCAGCTGGTGGACCGCAGCGGCAACGAATCAGGATACACAGAATGGGTGCGAGGACAGGCCAGCATCGATGTTTCCGACATCACCGATGTGATCCTGGAGGAAATTAAAGACTCCGACACATTCAAAGACCTGATCGAGAACGCGGTGGACAGCAACGAAAAAGTTGCAGGCATGGTGGATGAAATCAAAAAGCACGCCGACGAGCTCGAGCAGCAGGCGAAAGACATCCAGGAGAACGCTGACGGGCTGGCGCAGGCCGAAATGAAGATAGACGAAATTTCTGTTTCGATGGACGGCATGACAGGAGGCGTGAAGAACTCGGCAATTGCGATAATCCAGGCCAATCTCGCCCAGGTGGCCACGCGTAAAACCCTGTCGGCATCGGTTGCCGGTAACAGCGCACAGCTGGATCGTATTGATGAGGTCATCGTTAACGAGAAGGAGGCAACGGCGCGCTCGCTGCTGAGCCTGCAGACGGACGTCAACGGCAACAAGGCATCCATCAATAGCCTGAATCAGACGTTCTCTGATTACCAGCAGGCCACGGCCACGCAGATAAACGGCATAACGGCGACGGTGAACGGGCACACTTCTGCAATCACCACCAACGCTGAGGCCATTGCGAACGTCAACGGCGACCTGAAGGCGATGTATAACATCAAGGTTAGCGTCTCAAGCAACGGGCAGTATTACGCCGCGGGGATGGGGATCGGGGTAGAGAATACGCCATCAGGGATGCAGTCGCAGGTAATCTTCCTGGCCGACCGTTTTGCCGTTACCACTGCTGCCGGAAACAGCGTGGCGTTGCCATTTGTGATCCAGAATGGGCAGACGTTCATCAGGGCCAGCTTCATCCAGGACGGTACCATTGAGAACGCCAAAATAGGCAACTATATCCAGTCAAATAATTACGTGTCGGGCGTGCAGGGATGGCGGCTGGATAAATCCGGTACGTTCGAAAATTACGGCTCTACTGCGGGGGAAGGGGCGATGAAAATTACCAACCAGACAATCAGTGTCAAGGACGCAAGCAACGTCCTGCGCGTGCAGATAGGTAGATTAACGGGGGTATTCTGATGGCTTATGGGGTTCAGACTTGGGACGGTTTAGGTCGGCCAAATAACTACGGGATTAAGCCTGTATCTGTTGTCGGACGAATTCAACTCGCTTACACACAAAATTCAGGTTCCTGGGATTTTACTGTTCCGCCTGGCTACAAAGTTGGCTTTGTTGTTTCGCTTGACCAGGGCACAACCTCTGTTGGCCGACATATAGAGGCAACCGGCAACACTATTAATGTGACGCCCGCTAATTCATCTGGCATCGGTAATTACCCTTCTTCCGCCTGTGAACTCGTCGTTTTTATGGAGCCAGCATAATGGCTGATTATGGTGCTTATCTCTTAATGGAAAATGGCAACCCTTTTGTGACGCCATACTCAACTCCTTTTTGCCTATACAATCGGTCGGAAGTTGCTTCCAACACAAACGGCAGTGCGTCAGTTGAAATTCCTGTTGACCCATCTTATCCGGCTATAGCTTTCTGTCGCGTGTCAGGGGCGTCTCAGGCTGTATATGTTGCGGTTCGCAGAAACGGAAATGTAATAAGCGCCTCCGCATCAACTCCTACAGGCTACACAGGCTCAAAATCATTCGTCTTGACTGTGTATGTTTTCGCTGTTTTTCCTCAGTCTCTGCCACAATGGGGAATGGCAATCTGGGACGCTAGTGGACGCGTGGTTCTCACTAATGAAAGTCGGGTATTGACGGACTTGATTACCGTGGGTACGCCAGGTGCAGGAGGGATTAATCTCGATGTTACTCTGAACGGTTCCTATGCCGTGGCCCCTGGAATTCTCGGCTCGTCGTTATGGCAAACGTCACAGGGTGGGCAGCCTGTGATTATTACTGTAACGGCATACACGGGGTGCTATTTCAACGGAAGCACGACAAGGATCTGGCCTGTTGGAAACCAAATTGCTGGAGGCTCACCTGTTGGAGGAACAACAACAGGAATAACGCTCACGGCTATTAATACTGCAGCATATGATTAACTGATCGTTTTTAGCGATCAATAGCTAATAATTGATCTATCAAATCAATTATGCCCGCCCAGTTTGTATTGTTATCGTCTAAGCTACTGAATACCTCTGAAAACTATCAAAATGAATAAGCTAATTATATGCATGGCAGGCGGGTTGATGTTGTCTGGGTGCGCAGGTGTACTTGAGAAACAGGAACCTATTTGCAGCGGCACGGCCATTGTAGGCGGTCAGGAAAATACCGTTATGATTTACGGCGTTCGAAAACAAAACAACCAGACGCAATACCGCGCCGGTTATCCCTTTAACTGGCGTTGGGTAGGCGCAAATACATTCACTGGCACTACCTGTAAATAACCAACCCATTCGAATACAACCTCGCTCCGGCGGGGTTTTTTATTGCCTGGAGAAAGTATGCTTTATAACACTGGCACCATCGCAATTAACGGAAACACCGCCACCGGAACTGGCACGAACTGGACGGCGCCAGCCAGCCAGGTTCGCGCTGGCCAGACGATTATCGTCATGTCGAGCCCGGTTCAAATTTTCCAGATCTCAAGCGTGGACAGCTCCACCTCGATGACTGTTACACCTGCTGCCGCTCCGGCACTCAGTGGTCAGAAGTATGGAATCCTGGTGTCCGACAACATTTCTGTCGACGGACTGGCACAGGCGATGTCGCAGCTCATCAAAGAGTATGACGAGAACATTGGCGCGTGGGAGACGTTCGCCACAACCTCAGCCAACCAGAACATTACCGTTACGATCAACGGCGCCTCTGTAACTATCCCGGGGATCGGCAAACTGGCTCAGAAAGGTACCAATGGTGCTCTCCCGATTGACCAGGGCGGCACCGGGGCAACAACGGCAGAAGGCAGTCGCACAAACCTCGGTTTGGGAAACAGTGCCACGAAGAACGTAGGAACAGATGCGGGAACGGTGGCCGCAGGCGACGATTCACGTCTTACTACGGTGAACGGAAAAACAGGCGGCACGGTTTCCGGTAGTGTTATTGCAACATCCGGGAACCAAGTTGGCATTGCGAGTGGGTCAGGTGGTAATAAATCTATCTCACTGTCAAATGTGTCCTCTGATGGCCCTACAGAAAACTATGTAAACTGGATTGCGGGTAACTATTACGCGGGCATATGGAGAATGGGAGCCATTCGAGGAGCTGGTACCGACTTAAACCGCGTACAGATGAATATCTTCGACGGCATTTCAACAAATTCCGATTATCGCTGGTACTCTGATGGCCGATTCCGTAGTAAATCTGTTCAGGCGCCTGGTGTGGGGGGCGGTGGCGGGTATATGGATATAGCCAATGCCGACAACACCAATATTTCATTTAGCCGCCCTAACCTGACACAGAATAACGACAGCGGATATGTTCCTGCTCTGCGTTGGCACTCAGGCGCATCCGGTGGCTATCATGCTGCGACTGCAATCGGTTCGGTAGCGAATGGGGCATCAGCCTGGCCGAGTATCGTTATGATGACTCTAGGCGACGGTGGTAATGCAGGTACTCGAGCGTGGCAATTTAATCTCGTGTCCGGCGATATCTACGTATCAGGAACAGGCGGTTTCGCTGGTGACTATGTGTTCAATAAATCAGCGACATCTGATGCCAACCTGAAAAAAGATATCACTTACACAGATGGCAAAGCGTCGGTCGAAAACATCAAAGCCATGAAACCGACTACGTTTATCTACAAAAACGATGAAAAGGAGCGCGTTCGCCGTGGTGTGATCGCCCAGGATATCATGCTGATTGACCCGGACTACGTGAAAGAGGTGCCAGGAGGGATTGAAATTGAAGAGGATGGCACCGAGACACAAAAGCCATCAACCCTGGCGCTGGATAACAACGTCCTGTTAGTTGATGCGGTACTGGCGCTGAATTTCGTCATTAAGCAGTTGGAAGCTACACAGAAAGAACTTGCAGATCTTAGAAATAATTTTGCTGGTTCATAATGAGAAAACCGCTGCCCATCGTATGCAAGAATGGGCGGCGGCTAAAATCTGCTCGCAAAGGGCTATTGCCATAAAATTTACAAAACTCATAATTCGAAGCGACATAGAAACTTAGAAACGAAACGGCGAAGCTTTAAGCAGTCAGGGTAGTACCTCTGTCTTGCGCGCTCTCTCGAATAAAACTACTGTATATAAAAACAGTATTTGAGGTGTGTGCAATGGAATTCATCAGGCCAACAGAACTGCGAGAAATTATCGCTCTTCCGCTTTTCAGTGACTTAGTACAGTGTGGTTTCCCAAGCCCCGCAGCTGATTACGTTGAACAGCGTATCGATCTCAATGAGTTACTTGTCGCTCACCCGAGCTCTACATATTTCGTCAAAGCCGCGGGGGATTCAATGATCGAAGCCGGGATAAGCGACGGTGATCTGCTGGTGGTGGATAGTTCGCGCACGGCTGAGCACGGTGACATTGTCATCGCCGCGGTTGAAGGGGAATTCACTGTTAAACGCCTGCAGCTTCGACCGACTGTGCAGCTCAATCCTATGAATAGCGCCTATAGTCCGATTGTTGTTGGCAGTGAAGATACGCTGGACGTGTTTGGCGTCGTGACTTTCATCGTTAAATCTGCGAGCTGAATATGTTTGCGCTCTGTGATGTTAATTCGTTCTACGCATCATGCGAGACTGTATTCAGGCCGGATCTGAGAGGGCGGCCGGTTGTCGTTCTCTCAAATAATGATGGCTGTGTAATCGCACGCAGCGCAGAAGCAAAAGCGGCAGGAATCACCATGGGGGAGCCATTTTTCAAGCAAAAGGAGCTTTTCCGGCGCGCTGGCGTTGTTTGCTTCAGCAGCAATTACGAGCTTTACGCTGATATGTCGAACCGGGTAATGACGACGCTGGAGGAAATGAGCCCCCGCGTCGAAATTTACAGTATCGATGAGGCTTTTTTTGATCTGACAGGCGTAAGGAACTGCCGGGATCTGACTGACTTCGGCAAAGAGATACGCGCGACAGTTCTAAAGCGTACGCACCTGACAATTGGGGTCGGCATCGCGCAGACCAAAACCCTCGCTAAGCTCGCAAACCATGCCGCCAAAAAATGGCAGCGGCAAACGGGTGGAGTAGTGGACCTGTCCAATATCGATCGCCAGCGCCGACTACTTACTCTGGTTCCTGTTGAGGACGTGTGGGGCGTCGGTAGGCGCATAAGTAAGAAGCTGAACGCAATGGGCATTAAAACTGCCCTCGACCTTTCGGCGCAGAGTACGTGGATTATTCGAAAGCACTTTAATGTCGTTCTGGAACGAACTGTCCGGGAGCTGCGCGGCGAACCCTGTCTTGATCTGGAGGAGTTTGCGCCAGCAAAGCAGGAAATCGTCTGCAGTCGGTCGTTCGGCGAGCGCGTCACGGACTATGAGCAGATGCGTCAGGCTATCTGCAGCTATGCGGCTCGTGGCGCTGAAAAACTACGTGGCGAGCACCAGTATTGCCGTTTTATATCTGCATTCGTGAAAACCTCTCCCTTTGCGCTTAATGAGCCGTATTACGGTAACAGCGCGTCCATGAAGCTTCTCACCCCTACACAGGATTCCCGCGACATAATCAACGCCGCGGTAAAGTGCCTGGACAAAATCTGGAAGGATGGTTATCGCTATCAAAAGGCTGGAATCATGCTGGGAGATTTTTTCAGCCAAGGGGTGGCGCAGTTGAACCTTTTCGATGAGAACGCTCCACGCGCAGGAAGCGATAAGTTGATGGAGGTGCTCGATCACTTGAACGCGAAAGATGGAAAAGGAACGCTTTACTTTGCCGGGCAGGGCATACAGCAGCAGTGGCAGATGAAACGGGATATGTTATCTCCACGATATACTACGAGGTATTCAGACCTAATAAAAGTTAGATGATTCTTTAAACGGTCTATTCATTCGAGCCTAATTATCGGCTATGAGTATTAACAGTAATATGTCTAAGACTATGCTTTTGTAATGTAAATAAGCCCCTGCAATTATACAGGGGCTTACGGATATGATGCCGGGTGCCTCCCGGTGAGTCATTGAGCTAACCACTCGT
>NZ_JADBQO010000071.1:0-5131 GCF_014895875.1 Enterobacter cloacae complex sp. P12RS | reverse complement strand
AGAGAGGATTGAGTAATTTTAAAACGCCTAGCAACAAGTCAAAATTGTTTATTACAGGTTAATTTAAAATAAAACTACCCCTTATGAATTAGGGGTGGTTTTATTAAAATATTATCATCCCTTGTAACAAGGGATACAAATGAAGTACGAGTCCAGTCAATTTGAAGAGCCCGCTCAGGGAAACCTGAGCGGGCTCTTGCTTTGGTTTGATTGGTGAATCGCTAACAGACTCAAATTTTATCCATCAAATAACGATGCGTTTTCGATGCCATGCTGGCGGCTTTGAAATTAGAGCGTTTATCGTTTTTCATCGCTTTTAACGGGTAGCAAACCATCTTTCGGTCCAGTTTCAGTCGCAGGTGATGATTTACCTGTTCAGTGGACTAAATTATGGAAGATGCATTGTGCCTTTGGTTCAGCATTGGAAGGTGGCGCAATTATCGGCGTTTTCTTTTGCTGGCTGTCCACAGATTCGATCACGCATTTATTCCCGACTACCATAAACCGGCCCCTCGCATTCGCGCCTCCAGTTCATCCAGAAATGGGGAACGCCCTAGACGCATAGGGCCGTTGCGACCATCAACAAAACCGGAATACAGCATATGCACCTCATCCCGTGCGCGGGTCAGCCCCACATAGAAAAGACGACGGCTTTCGCGCAGCTTCTCTGGCGCCTCATTACGCCACGGCAAATTCCCCAGATCCAAACCGACCATGATGACCACGTCATATTCGCAACCTTTGGCTGAGTGAAGCGTCAGCAAATTGAGGTGTTCAGGTGAGCCGTCACGACCACCTAGGCTCGTTATGTCCAGCAGCGCCAACGCACCGCCTTCGGCAAGTGCTGCAGTCATGTGTTCCAGTTGCTCAGCCTGATCAGAAAGTGCCGGTTCAGTAGCCAGCAGGGAATCAACGAGTCCGTTGCGCAACGACACGACAAAATCGCACGCAGGTTGCTGGTCGGTGCGAAGTGCCCAAAGCAGCCTAGTTAACTCCTGTCCCTTGCGCCGGGCGCATGCATCATCCAGTCTCGCCCGATGAAATGCCAGATAACGGTCTATCAATCCACGCAGTTGAGGGCGCCCAATACGCCAACCACCAGCACACCATGCCGCGCAATCCTCCACCCAGCTCGTCAAGGCAACCTTGCGATAAGGTGCTGCGGTGTCCACACGAATGTAATCAAAACCGCCAGCGGTCACCGCATCGGCCACCACATCACCGGCACGGTAGTCCTTGTACAGAATGGCGATGTCACCCAGCGTTCGACCCGGCTTAGCAGCTAACGCAGTTGGAATAATCTGCGCGACAGCATGGACAGCCTGATCCTCCAGACCATCCGGACACAGCTGGAACGCAATGGTTGTCTGGCGGTTCGGGTCGCTTGCGCGATAACCACGAACCTCACCCAACACCATCTCAGATGCATTGACGATGCCCGTTCCTGATCTATAGTTCAACTGAAGCCTGACTGTTTCAACGTCTCTCCTGCTTGCCAGTTCCATGAGTAACGCACCATCGGCACCAGTGAAACCGTAGATCGATTGGTCTGCATCACCCACAGCAAATAAGCGTACGCCACCCTCGAAAGCCAGGCGTTTGACTATACGGTGGAGCGCAACGCCCAAATCCTGATATTCATCAACCGCAAGGATCGGAAATTTCGCCTGTACCAAGGGTAGAACCCAGTCATGCTCGACGATCAGACGCTGGCCGAATACCACCATATCGTCGTAGTCGATTAGCCCTTCCTGCCGCAATGCCGCTTCGTAGGCCTCGGCCCAGGCAGCGAGTTCCTCCTCTGCACGCCAGGCAACACTGTTGCGGTTCAGCACCGAACGGCGATGTCGTCCGAGATCAATAGCTTTATAGGGATGGTTTGGGCCAAAGAGACGGTCACCAGATTGTCGAAGTAACCGCTCGCTAGCACGCTGAGAAGCTACTGAAAGCGGAAATGGGATTGGCAAATCGGCCAGTCGTCCATAGGGCATCAACAGATGGCGCAAACAGAACCCATGGACGGTTCCGATAAAGAGATTCGGTGCTTCTCTGAGCCCCAGCGCTTCGAGACGACGGATCAGCTCGCGAGCACATTCTTGGCTATATGTGATACATGCCGCGCCACGTGGAGCCTGAACATCCTCGGCCAGGATTCGGGCCAGCTTCAGCACGAGCGTCTTGGTCTTACCACTACCTGGCCCGGCGAGTACCACGCAATGCCCACGGGATTCATACGCGGCTAACTGGCCCGGATTCCCGGCCAGCTCGGCAGCCTGAGCCAAATAGGCTGCACTGACACTACGCAACGGCATCGCGGATATGCTCCAGTGCTTCGCGAATGTAATCCGGACAAACATCCTCCGACACCGAAGTTGCCAGCGCCTGGGCGAACCGCCCTTTGCCAATTCGCTCAATTAGTTTCAACAACCGGGCTATATCAAGCTGGTCCGTGTCATCCACCCATGCCTGTATCCGATCTAAGGTAACTTGCGCCAGAGATAGTTCCCGCTCAATGACCGACTGCATGGCTTCGGCCAGTCCACCGGTAAACAGCTCAGGCTCCAAGGTGATCTCATTGACAAAGCATCCATACACCCCGGCACGTGCAATCACTTCATCGGTATCCATATCATCATGGTCAACATCTCCCTCAAGCACGTCTAAAATATTGATAAGTCTCCTACGAACCAGCGGCTCTCCAACCGCCATAGGATCGCGGTCTGTCAAAATCACATGCGGAATATTAAGCCCCCGTGGCCCCAGGAGCTTCACATACGGAGTGAAATTTGTTCCACCGATCGAGCACACCGTGATCCCAAGCATATCGAGGGGAATATCAAGAGCATCGGCGAATGCAGGGACAAGAAAGCGTTCAGCATCCCCTTCCACTAGGATCACCCCACGTGAAAAGAATATTTCGCCGCGGGTGACGTCGATATAGCGCTGCAGATCATCTTCGTCCCGCTGCGTAAACGGTGCGTTCGCCGTTGAAACAGCAATAGTCTTCTCGTCCTCTGCGTCATGACGCAGCAGAACGATAGATCTGACAGGCGTGACGCTGGCAATATGTGGGGAATGGGTGGTCAGGATCGTTGTCAGCGGTGCCCTTTCATCACCATTCTCCCCGTCAGTACCCAGGAAATAACGGTAGACTAGGCGCTGTACGTGCGGATGCAAATGTGCCTCAGGCTCCTCGACGACGAAAAACGTATGGTCTCGCTCTCCGTCATCAACAAGACGATCAAGTTCGAGGCTTTTCAGAGCCAGAAAAATCAGATTAGCTGTCCCCAAGCTGGCATCGCCAATGCCCCGAATGCCACTGTCGAGCAGCAAACGCAGGCTACGTAGCAGCGCATCAACGCGAGTCGGTGCAAGTCCGAGCGATACCGGAACGGCATGTTGCTCACCTGCTATAGCAATCAACCGTTCGCTAATTCGTTCGGCTGTCGCCACCACCTCATCATGCCCAGCCAGTTCCCGCTGAGCCTCATCGACCAGGGTTTGAATCTCCTCACGATCCTCCTCGTCCAGAGATGCGGAAAGTTCTTCAATAAGCGGCCTCAAGGGTGAATTGCGCCAACTTGAAAGATCCTTCTCAGCATCACGCAACGCGCCTTGAACATCGATGGGCAACATACGACGAAACGCACCACCAATATGCATGTCAGGATCAGCACCACCGAAGATCACATACTCATAATCTTTTAACGATTCTGGAGCTCGATTTAACTCGGTTTTGGGCTGAAAGCGATAGGTAAGGCGGGCCACCATCGGAGGCCCCGGATTAAGGACACAGTCATTCAGATGAGCCATCAATCGGGGATCGTCAGTGAAATCAGTGAAATCTACTGAAATTTCAATGGCCTCCCCCAATTTGTCTTCGCCCAATCCATCCCAAAAATGTTCAAAACCCAGTTGACGGTCACGCTCAGACAACGCTGGGTCAAGAATCAGTTGCAGGCCGCGAATAAAATTGCTCTTGCCAACCTTGTTTTCACCAACAATAACAATACTCTCACCCGTTTCAACATCAACGTCGGAGAAGTTGGCGAAATTAATTAACCGGATTCGGGAAATCCGCATTACTGCCTCCCTATCTTTTTGATTATCTTCCAAAATAAGAGTAGCCCTCAAACCGCAAGAGACTGCCTAGCACGACCAAATCTGCTGAGGGGTGCAGTTGCGATCAAAACGGTTTTGGTCATTGCACATTTTTTGCTAATCAAATCTATTTGTCCGACGAAGGTAACAGTTCATCGTAACAGAGAGCTAAACCATGCCTTTGATCCATCTCACAAAGTGGCTTTTTGTCGTCACTGCCTTGCTCAGTGGCTGCGCGACAACCTCCTCGCCTCTCTTGCCTTCGCCCATTAAAGAGATTTCTCCGGTTCCTGAAAATGCTGAGCCCGGTTTTATTCCGGGCGCTACCCTCTTTAAAGCTAGCACCTGATTTAGCGCAGCACGACCTGATATTGCAGGTAATCGGCGTGGCATTGCCGGAAAACTCCCGCGCTACCGTTGGTGACGGTCTGCAAGGCGCGCTAAGGCGAAGCGGCTATCAGACTCTATTCACTGTCACTGCCCGCGGCACACTTGTATCCGGCCTAATGAGCCTGAGCTACGCATTGCTCACATTGGACGGGCCATCCTGGGATTTGGAGAACAATGAGCTGGCACGACAGGTCATACCCTGGCGATACGGCACAATATCAACTGGAAGCAGATCAATTTTTCTCAGGGCATTAGGTATAATGATTCTAAACCCTCATGTCTATAGCGTGCAAACTGCCTCCTATACTGCTGAATATTTTAGGGACTCAGCTTGGCGGGGAGTGACTTTCTTCTAATGAAAATATTACTTACTTAATGTCGTAAAAAAATTATTCTCTTGGGGATATACGCCTTCTTTGTCCACTAAATATTATTCGACCATACAAAAACAGCCTTCAATATCAACAGTTAGATACCAACTATGATGATATCTTTAGTGGAAAACTGCAAGATGCGGTTTATCAATGCCACAGGGTAAAGGGACAGTAACTTATGGTACTCGAAAGATTACCACTAGTGGGAATCAGGATTTCAAATAACAAGATATGTGCAAAGATGCCCACTTCTAATACTTAAAAAC
>NZ_JADBQO010000070.1:0-203 GCF_014895875.1 Enterobacter cloacae complex sp. P12RS | reverse complement strand
GATGGTACCGTCACCGTCAGCCAGACCAGCCTGAAGGCCGGGGAGTTCCGGGTGGAGGCCACCACCGGCGATAACTGGACGCAGGCGAAGTCTGGCCAGGTGACGTTCACGGCTGACAGCAGCACGGCAAAAGTCAGCGCGCTGGAGGTGATCGACAATAACGCCGCAGCAGACGGGACGGACACGACGCGCGTCAGGGTGAC